>NZ_JPQB01000004.1:567298-567692 GCF_000740665.1 Vibrio sp. B183
TCGATGCCGATGGTGTGGCGACGTACACGGCTTCAAGCACTGATGGCGATGTGTTTGTGCTGACGTTACGCCCTGATGGCAGCTACACCTTTGAGCTGAAAGGTCCGATTGACCATGACGCTAACAGCGACAGTGAACGCTTTGATTTCACAGTGGTGGCGACCGACACCGATGGCGACACCGACCGCATTACTCTGCCTGTTACGATTGGCGATGATAGCCCGAACATCGCATCGGCTGAGGCGTTAATCCTCAACGAGAATGACTTAGCCAGTGGCACTAGCCCAGACGCGACACGCGTGAGCAAAGACGGAGACTTCACCACGCTTGAAGGTGCGGATAAGGTCGTGAGCTACAAGCTTGACCTGACCACTAACCCGATTGATGGCCTGAC